>NZ_JALCZL010000041.1:0-4256 GCF_039667035.1 Sulfurimonas sp. NWX79 | reverse complement strand
AACCATTACTTTTCCTATCTGGTGCTTTATAATATTTTCTATTATGCAGACTCAATGATGCATAGAATGCAGTTCGTTCATTGTATTGATAGCTGATCTGTGGTGCGATACCTATATTGGTGTCAAACGAACTGCTAAAATTGGCACTAAAGGAAGTGAGTTAAAAGTTACTTTTTAAACACAAACCTTAAAAAATCAAATTAATTTTTGATAGACTCCATTTTCAACCCTTTTTATAAGAATACTTTATTATAACTTATTTTACCCCCCCCTTTTTTTTATAATAAAATAAATTTTTTTTGTTTTTTTATAATTTTTATGTGATGTTTTATTTTGTAACAAATTCTTATGACTGCTTTAGCCTATTATGATGTTCTTCTTGTAGCAATTTGTCAAGTATCTCCATCACTTGATGAGAAGCAACTTCCGCTCTTTGGAAGTAACTTAATACATTATCAACAGCTATAAGGCAGGTACCTTCTTCTACACATTTCACGGCATCAATAATATTTTCATGCACCTCTGCATGAGGTTTTTCCAAGCTTTTGTAAGATGGTGTACTTGCAAATATCTCTTTACCAAGTCCACTTTCATACCATTTTCCAAGACGACAACTGTGGTGATCTGCAAATTTTGCTTCCACTTTATCTAAAAATACTGTTCTATATCCATTTGCCTTAAAGAGTAAATGGTCAAGTTTTACTAAAACAATAAATGTTGCATAAAGGATATCTTTGGAATCTTGTGTAATCATTTTTGTGTTATTGTTTGATTCATCCATTTTTATTCTGAACTCATTAATAAGATTATCAATTTCTGAAGTTAGCATGTAGGAACTTTGTGCCTTTAACTCTATGTCATTAGAGTTTTGTTTGAGTGTTTGAACGCTTATCTCAACCTCTGCAGTCGCTTTTTGGGTTCTCTCAGCCAACTTTCTTACTTCATCGGCAACAACAGCAAAACCTCGTCCATGTTCACCTGCACGAGCGGCTTCTATGGCAGCATTAAGAGCTAAAAGGTTTGTCTGATCAGAAATATCTTTTATTAGTGATATTACAGAGCTAATAGCTTCAACACTCTCATTAAGATGTGTTGCGATATTTGAGGTTTCAGAAATATCATCTACAATCGTATCCACTTTTGTAGCAATATCGCCAAGAGCTGTTTCCATCTCTTGAGATACTTTACTATTTGTAGAGTTGAGTTTATCTATATCTTCAAGTTTACCAACATTTACACCAAGATTGCCTTGCAGTATTTGCAGATCATTGAGGCATCCAGAAGTAAGCTGTTGCGTGAGTGCTTTATTTAGTTTTATATATTCCGCACTATCTTTATTTTCTGAAAAAATATTTACAGTTTTTTCAAAAGAACGAATCAGTTGGCTATATGAATCATCACTAATATCATTAAGTGATTTTGAAAAGTCACCGTTTTGCACTTTTAGTAGTAAACTATCAAAATATTCACAAAACTCCTCTTTTGCTTTTTCAAAAGAAGCTTCTTTCTCGTGTGCAGCATGCAACTCTTTTTGCAAAATACTCACTTTGTTGAACAATAAAAGTGTGATTACGATACCTATAATGCCAATAGCTATACCAACGAACATATTTCCATTTTTTTATTAAGTTTTAATTATCTTTAAATCTATCTCGAATCTCTAAAAACTGCTCTAAATTTTCGAAAAACAGTTCTATAAGCTTAGGATCGAAGTGTTTTCCTTTTTCCTCTTGAAACAGATTGAGAATTTTATCTAAATCCCAGGCTTTTTTATAGACCCTATCACTTCCAAGTGCATCAAATACATCTGCTATGGCTGTTATGCGCCCAAATATATGAATCTCCTTTCCACTAATACCTCTTGGATAACCACTACCATCGTATTTCTCATGGTGTGTATAGGCAACAATTGCCGCTGCTTTTAAAATTGGACGCTTGGAGCCTTGAAGTACTTGAAATCCTATCTCACTGTGAGACTTCATTATCTCGAACTCTTCAGGTGTTAGTTTGCCCGGTTTTTTTAAGATTGCATCAGGTATTGCTACCTTACCGATATCATGCATCGGTGATGCTGAGAATAGAATATTTGCATTTTCTTTAGAGAGACCGGCTAAATGCGCTAAAAGTTTAGAATATTCTGCAACCCTTTTTACATGGTTGCCTGTCTCTTGTGAACGGCTCTCTCCAATTTCACCCATTCTGTAAATGATATCCTTTTGAGTACTTTCTAACTCCTCATGTATTTTTATAATGTCTGTCACCTCGTACATAAGATGCAGATGCTCTCTTATTTCTCCTTTTTCATCTAAAAGAGGGTAAATTTTTGTATCTACAAAATATTTTTTTTGATTTTTTGTTACATTTTCAAAAAGAATTGAGATTGTTTTTTTATTTATTAACTTTTGAGATATAGTATCACAATCACCTTTTGTTATGTGTTTCTGTGCTCGCAACTCTCTACAGTTTTTTCCCAACAATTCATTTTTAGAATAGCCACTAATTTGGCAAAAATTATCATTGACATAGACAATGGTGTTTTTTGTATTTGTTTTTAGTACTGAAATATATTCATCAACTGCATTTTCATACTGCTGCAGATACTGCAGATTATTGTTTGAGATATTTAAATTTTCTTTTAAAATTTCTTTGTATGTTTCTACTTCTGTAATATCTGTTCGTATTGCGATATACTCTAAAATATTACCATCTACATCTAAGATAGGTTTTATTGTGCTCTTAACATAGTAGGCTTCTCCATTTTTCTTTTTGTTTTTGATAATTCCATGCCATGTTTTTTTGGCTTGTATAGTCTTCCACATACCTTTAAAAATAGACGCAGAGACATCGGGATGCCTTACTATACTATGAGGTGATCCTATAAGCTCATCTCTGGTGTACCCTGATAATGTACAAAAAAGTTCATTGGCATATGTGATATTGCCATTCAAATCGGTTTTGCTTACATATGAACTTTCATCAACGGCTTCTTTATATTCACCAAGCATTTTTTTAGAACATATAGCCTCTACATATCTTCGATTGGTTTCAACAGATAAATCAACTTTGAGAGTGAACTCCTCTATTATAAAAGGTTTTTTTATAAAATCTGAAGCACCGGTTCTTAATGCTTTTCTAATAACTTCAGGGTCATTGGTCGAGGAGACGATGAGAACAGGGATATGGCAAAACTCATCTATATCTTTCATCTCTTGAAGAAACTCTAAGCCATGTTTATCTGGAAGTTCCATATCTAAAACGATAGTGCTTATGTTAAGGGTTTGTAGCTTTTTTAAAGCTTCTTTTGCATTTAATGCTGTGGCAACACTGTAATTTCTTACTTTTAGAATTTTTTCAAGTTGTTTGCACATAAACATAGAGTCATCTACGACTAAAACTGTATCAGATCTATTTTTTTCCAATGCTTCAATGGAGTTGTTGATGGAATTGATAATAGAGGTAAAATTTTTTTCTTTGACTATATAATCTAATATTCCTTTTTTAAACAAAGATTCTCGAATTTGAATATCTACCTCAGATGTAAGTACAATTATCTTTGCATTTGTAAGTTTTTGAATCTCTGAGACAAGCTCTTCACCGTAGGCATCGGGTAGATTTAAATCTAAAAGTATAAAATTAAAATCTTTGTTTTTCAGCAAAGATTCTGCATGTAAGAAATCATGAGCCTGATCAAGTTTATATGATTTTTTTTGTGATAAAAGAGAAAAAATTGCTTTGTTGATAAATTCTGAGTCTTCTACAATAAGGATATTGTAATCATTCTTGGTTAGTTGATAGTCTTGATCACAATAGAGCATTTTTAATCCTTGGAAAAATAACAAATTGTATATAGAAATGTTATTTTACCCCCCCCCGTTTAACATAAGCTTAAATAAAGCTTTAGAGAGTGAAAAAATGGTGAGTTTATTGATAGTTTTTTCATAAATATACTCTAAGCACTTATTTTAGGAAGGTTTCTTGTTTTTAATTTTCATTTTGTTTCAAAAAGAAACATGTTTGTGATAAGATATGGTATTGGTTATTATATTAAGTTGTATTTTAATGATATAAGAGATAAAGTCATAGGTAGTGTGCTGTAGATAAAAAGTGGATTGAAGATGCGAACATTTAATAAAAAGATAGCGTCAAAAATTTTCTGTAAATTCCTCATCAACTTCACAATCATGTTCCAAATTTTCCCACGAAACATATTTTCTATCCATCCACTTGGCATTAGTGTCAACTGCCAAAGGCACCAA
>NZ_JALCZL010000040.1:0-4944 GCF_039667035.1 Sulfurimonas sp. NWX79 | reverse complement strand
AACTTGTATCACCTGCAGCTCTCTCTTCTCGCTTGTACTCAACAACAGCTGTTTTAAAACCAAGCCAGGCGAAGATTCCTTTCATAAAACGCTGTGTTTCAGGAAGTTTTTTCAGCTCATCTACAACTCTGCGTGACATCAGACGATAATCTCCGACATTGTGTGGAATCTCAATATCTGAGATTTTATTGTGCATTTTATAAAAAAGCTCAGCACTGATGCGTTTTGCATGAGAGTCAGTTGTACGATCAGCTCTTTTACCCACAACTACATCATAGCCTTCTTCATACTTTTTAACAAACTCCAAGATAAGCTCAGGGGGATCTTGCAAGTCAACATCAATAGGAACAACAACTTCTCCTCTTGAAGCATCTATGCCTGCTGTAAGAGCTGCTTCTTTGCCAAAGTTGCGTGAGAGATTGATAACACGAACCTCAGCAAACTCTTGTGATTTTGCCTGCAAAATCTCCAAAGTAGCATCACGACTGCCGTCATTTACAAAAACTATCTCAAAACTTCTACCAAGCTTTTGCATAATGTAAAAAATCTTCTCTAAAAATATATCGATGACTTCCTGCTCATTAAAACAAGGAGCAACTATTGAAATAAAGGGTGTACTATTTTCCATAAATGAACCAATTGCAAAATATTTTTATAAAATTATACCTTTTTTAACATTATTTTTGTACACTTGTACTAACTTAAACAGTATGGATGAAGATTGCTTACTCTTGCAAGAAAAGAAATAGATTTTAAAAAATATATCAGCTTTGTTCTGATTGCCTATGCTTTTAGCTTTCCTGTCTCAAAAGCCGCTACCAATCTTTTTGAAGTTCTTGCAATTTTATTATGGATTATTGAAGGGAACTGGCGAGAAAAGTGGCAGCTTTACAAAACAAATCTTTTAAGTATTGCTGTTTTTTCACTTATAGGGTTCAGCCTCTTGTCTATAGTGTGGCACGGCAATGCTGAAACAACCTTTAGATATGTAGCGAAATACAGACATCTGCTTGTTATCTTTGTATTTTATTCCTCTTTTGATACAAAATATACCAAACAGATTATATCCGCATTTTTAGCTGCCATGTTTATCAGCGAATTGATGTCCTATGCTATTTTCTTTGAGTGGATTCATTACAAAAATATTTCACCTACAGATCCTTCCCCTTTTATGAGTCATATGACATACAGTACCGTCTTAGCATTTACAATCTCTTTACTCCTTGTTATGCTCTTTTATGAAGATCATCTCAAATATAAACTCTTTTATATTTTTTTCTTCTTAAGTGCAACCATTAATTTGTTTGTAAATGGAGGAAGAAGTGGCCAGGTCATCTATATTGTTCTTATTTTTACAGTTTTTTTATCTCTTGTAAAAAACAAACTCAAAGCTTTTTTCGCAGCTCTATTCATTCTTTTGCTGACTTTTTCACTTGCATATAATTTTAGTACCAATTTTCATAAGAGATCTAATCAGCTCTATAATGACATACATAATATGGTCCATAATAATGACTATAGCGGTAGCGGTGCAACAAGGGTAGCTCTGAGTATTATTGGAATCAATACAATTAAAGATAATTTTCTTTTAGGGACAGGTATAGATTATAAAATGGCAGATATAAAACAGTATTCAAAAGAATTAAAATTCAATCCACAACAGATGAAAGAATATGCTGATTATCACAGTGCTTTTTTAACAGTTGCTGCACAATTAGGAGTTGTTGGTATTATTATTTCTCTCTTGATTATCATCTCACTTTTTAGAGCTTCTTCTTACAATCAGGACAAAGAATATAAACTTATGGCTCTACTCTTTGCCTTAGCATTTACTCTATTTTCATTTTCACACAATACATTACATACAATGAATCCAATGATATTTTTCGCACTCTTTGGAGGTTTTTTTAATGTTTTGTCAAAAATTACATATAAAAAAAGGATTACATAATGGGCTTTGAAGCTTCAAAAACAAAAGAAATTTTAACAGATTGGGAAAAAAATTTATTATCAGGAGATGGTATTGATATAGGATGTGGTTTAGATCCTATTATGCCAACTGCAAGAGCATTTGATATAGATGATGGTGATGCAAACTGCATTACTCAATATGTGGATAAACAATATGATTATGTTTTTTCTTCTCACTGCTTAGAGCATATGCATAATCCACAAGAAGCTTTAAATGAATGGTGGAAAATTGTCAAAAGTGGCGGACATTTAATTTTTACAGTTCCCGATGAAGATTTATATGAGCAAGGTTATTTTCCCAGCTTATTCAATGATGATCATAAGTCTACATTTACAATATCAAAAAGAAAAAGCTGGTCTGATAAATCGTATAATTTACTTGATTTAGTTTCATCTCTTCCAGAGAGTACTCTCATAAAAATTGAATTACAAGATTTAGACTATGACAGAAGTTCTTTATATCATTCTGTTTATTCTAGGAATACTGCACATTTTGGAATGAATATGGCCAGAAAAATTGCATCGGCATTTCAAATATTTGGTATTCGAAAACAAGTCTATTTAGCCATTTCTCATCTCTTTAGACTCCCAATTGATCAAAGTCATAATAATGCTTTAGCACAAATCTTTGTTATAGTAAAGAAAAACTAACTTTTTAATTTTTTAAACAGTATTACAATTGCATTAATAATATTTTGTGTAGAAATATTTTGATGCTGATATAATTTATCTTCATCAAATCTTTCATATACAGCAACAAATTTATCATTATGCGGATCTACAAAAATCGGATGTGTATAAGTAAATATTGTCATAATATAATTATCAAAAGCCATAGCCAAATGCATCAAACCGGTATCTGGTGTTATGATAAACTTCGTCAGTTTGATGAGAGATGCAATATCCACTAAAGGCAATGTCGGAAGTTTGATGTAGGGAATATCATTATCTCTAAGATATACTGTAATAAGTTCCTGTTGTAAATACTCCTGTCCAGGATTGGCAATAATAGCAGGAATATAGCTATACTTTTCATATATATAGCGAATCATCAAAAAGTATTTTTCACTTGTAAGCATTTTATCTTCTTTACTCGCTCCCATATTGAGCAAATAAATTTTATCGCTTTCATATCCACTTGCATCCAATAAGTTTTGCATTTTTACCAGTGATTCTGTATCTAAATTAAACAGAGGTTTAAGTGGAAATTTTTTATCACTTAATGGTTCAACAATTGAAATCATATAGTTATAAAGAGATTGCCTCTCTTTGAGTCTATCTTCTGCACACTTATTTTCTATATTGTAAATTTTTTGATTTTTCTGCATACAAAAACCGAGTTTATATCTTGCACCGGAGAATTGAACCATTAAACGAGAAGATCCTCCATTATATAAATTCACCAACAAATCAAATTTTTCTTTGCGCAGAGCCAGAATAGCCTGTAGTTTTTTATAATTTTGGCGTAATTTATTTTTTTCTTTTTTTCTATCAATAACAATAATTTCATCAACATCATTGTTATTCTCTAAAACTGCCTTACCTATTGGATCTACAAATGCAACCATCTTTGCATTGGGGTATATCTCTTTGAGCGCATGCAAAACAGGTGTTCGTAAAATCACATCTCCCAAAAGGCCAAACATGATTACACCGATTTTCTCTATGTTTTTTAAATCTTCTTTTTTATATTTTTTCAAAAACATCATATATCTTTGCAAGTTGTTTCTCTTGATTAAATTTTTGCACTACTTTACTCAATGCATTACTGATGATTTTATTTTTCATATTTTCATCATCGCATAAAACAGCTATTTTCTCTCCCAAATCATCTACACTTCCATCAAACAAAAGTCCATCCACACCATCTTCTATTATTTCCAACGGTCCACCCTTATTTGTAGCGATTACAGGTATTTTGTTAATCATCGCTTCAATAATCACCAGTCCAAATGTTTCATTTTCTGTCGCCAAAACCAAAACATCAAACAGTTTCATATGTTCATTCACCTCTTTTGTAAAACCGGTAAATATAATTTTATCTTCTATATCCAAAGATGAGACTCTCTCTTGTAGTGCTTCTAGATAGCCTTCATCCATTGCAGAACCGACAATCATTGCTTTTATATTGAGCTCACGCAAACGTGCTATTGCCTCTATAACTTTATACTGCCCTTTTCCTTCTTCAATTCTTCCTACTATGCCAACGACAAAATTATCATTCAAAGCATACTTTTCTTGTAAAGAGGCAACTTTTTGTTCATCTGTTTTTGGCTCTGCTACACCTAGGTAAATCATCTCAATTTTTGGCCGTACTTCCTGTGGTATGTATTTTTTCAACTGTTCTTTTACCTGCTGTGTTACAGCATGCATCATATCTATATTTTTATATAGCCATTTATGATAAACATCATCTTTAAAACGTGTCATTCCCATATGACGGCTTTGTACAAGTTTTGGCTTTTTTTTACTCAACACTTTAGCCAGAACAGCCGTTATCATATCTCGTGTCCAGTGAAAATGAATGATATCTATATCGTTATCATCAATGTAATGTGCGAGTTTTTTTGCAGGTAAAAAAGGAAAAAACTTACTTCTTTGAAGGTGGAACTTTTCTATATTTCCCAAATAATTGTCAAGCTTTGAATTCGGTGCAACAACAACTTTACATTCCCCCTCTTTGCTAAAATATTTGTAACAATGTGCTACAAACATCTCTAAACCACCAAGCCCCGGTGCTAAACAAAGTTCGAGTATCTTTTTATTTTTCATACAGCTTATCTATCATATGGCTTGTTGCATCAAAAACATCATCAACTGCAGGACTCTCGTACTCGATAGTAAAAACACAATCATGCTTCTCTTCACGCGGCCAGTAACGAAACGGAGGTATCTCAAAAAATATCCCAACAGTAGGAATCTCTAAGGCTATTCCCATATTTCGCACACCTGTATCATTAGAAACCAGCATTT
>NZ_JALCZL010000039.1:0-5542 GCF_039667035.1 Sulfurimonas sp. NWX79 | reverse complement strand
ACAGACCACGAAAATCTCTTGGCTTTAAAACTCCTGCTCAAGTTTTTTATGCTACAGTTTCAAAAGTAATGGCTGCATAATTAAGAGGTGGAAATTGCATTTATTGGTTGAATGGGCGCAATTAAAGATAAATGGAAAACTTGTTGTACCTGTAAAAAATACAATCTACGAAATTACAAAAAAAGAGAATGAAGAACTCGATATTATAGAACATTACGGATTTAGGTTTGTTCCGTTGGTTGTTTAACTGATAAAGTAAAAAAGGGGTTTTTTAAAAAAAGTATGGTGCGCCCGAAGAGATTCGAACTCCTGACCGCTGGTACCGCAAACCAGTGCTCTATCCAGCTGAGCTACGAGCGCACACCATTTCTCTTGTTTAAGAGGGTGAAATTATAGCACTCTTAACTTATACTACGCTAAAATTTACTCATCATCTTCCATCTTTTTAAGAATTTCTTCTATTTCTTGATTTTGCAGATAGAGTTCATGGTTTTTACGTACATAGGCTTGTAGAAGTGCTTTTAAATCATTATTGCCTTCCATATTAAAATCTTTTTGCATTTGCGTCTCTAAAAATATTGCAAACTTCTCTTCAACATCGACATCAAATCTTCGACCTCCAATATGCAAACCTATTTTTCTACTCATCCCTCTTTAGCCCAATACACTTTCAATTTTATTTACTATCTCTTCTATCTCTTGGTCTTTTTCATTATTTGTCTGTATCAACTTTTCAATCTCTGCATCTTTTATCTCACGTTCTGCTTTTAGTGTTATAAGTTCACTACGCATTATCTCATTTTCATTTTTCAAGTTTTCACATTTTTGTAAAATCTGGTTGATTTTTTCATCTAATCTCTCGATAACTGACTGATTTTGCATGGAGTACAAATCCTCATATTAATTAATAAATTTATTTCTTACAATTCTAGCATAATTAATCTACATAGAAAAATTATTATCTCAAATTTGCTATAATTAATCTACTATGAAATAAGGTAAAACTATAAATGAATATATTTGAAGATTTTTCTACTCAATTTGTCCAAAATGTCGGGAATAAAGAGGGTGCAGTGTCACCTGCAATTACTGTATCAGCATCGTTTGGCTACGGCTCACCAGAAACTGCAGAAGGAATATTTAACGGCAGTGTAAAAAAACCTCTCTACTCACGTATGGGTAATCCTACAACAGCAAAGCTAGAATCAATTATGAGCCAAATGGATGGTGGTATTGGTGCCGTGGCAACAAGTTCAGGAATGGGTGCAACGACACTTGCAACAATGTCTCTGCTTGCTTCAGGAGATGAGATCATCAGTATCGGTGGGCTTTTTGGTGGTACCTATTCACTCTTTTCTGAAACACTTTCACGTTTTGGAATTTCAACTTCTTTTTTTGATGTAGATGAATTTGAAACGATAGAAAATGCTATCACAGAAAACACAAAAATAATCTTTTTAGAGAGTGTCGGCAACCCAAATATGCGCCTGCCGGATATTAAGCGTATTGCAGATATTGCAAATAAACACAGTGTAGCACTTATCGTTGATAATACAATTACACCTCTGAGCATCTCACCCTTAAAACTCGGTGCAGATATTGTGGTTTATTCAACAACGAAAATTATTACAGGAAACTCGTCTGCCCTTGGTGGTTGTGTTGTATTTCGAGCTATTAATGATGAAGATGATAAATTCAAAAGCTCCAGATATCCGTTTTTAGAAAAGTTTATCAAAAATATCGGAAAAATGGCATTGATTCCCAATGCAAAAAAAAGAGCCTTGCGTGACTTTGGTATGAGTGCCAATGCACATGCCAGCTACCAAACAATGCTTGGACTTGAAACACTGCCTCTTCGACTTCCTAGAATTATTACAAGTGTTGAAGAGATTACAAAAGCACTTGATGCGAAAGGTTTGAATATCAACCATCCATCACTTGCTTCACATCCACATCATACAAGATATAAAGAACAGTTTCAAAATGGATGTGGTACACTCTTTACTATTGATATGGGTTCACAAGAAAAAGCGTATGAGTTTTTGAACAAATCGAAACTAGCAACAATTACAGCGAACATTGGAGACAGTAGAACATTGGCTCTGCATATGGCATCAACAATTTATAGTGACTTTGATGCAGATACTCGCAAGTTCCTAGGTATAACAGATGGACTTATCAGAGTCTCTGTAGGTTTAGAAAATCCACAAGACATTATAGAAGACTTTTTAAAGGCGGCAGAATAATTATGGGAACAAGAACTGATTATGAGCTCCATGAAGAGACATCTTTAAAATATCCAAAAAAGTACAAAGTTTATCTTCTAAATGACGATTATACATCTATGGAGTTTGTTATAGATATTTTAATGAGCATCTTTCATAAAAGTTATGAAGAAGCAGAATCTATTATGCTTGAAGTTCACAAACATGAAAGAGGCTTATGTGGTGTCTATACACATGAAATAGCAGAAACAAAGGTGATGCAAGTCACTCGTCGTGCCAAAGACAGTGGTTTTCCACTCAAAGCCACGATGGAAGAGGAGTAAATGATGATCAGTCCAACACTCAATGATATCTTTCAAAAATCAATTCTTTTTGCAAAACAGCTTCATCATGAATATTTAACCATTGAACATGTTTTTTATCTTCTTCTGAACTCTAGCGAGGGTGCGGCCATTATTGAAGCTTGTGGTGGAGACACAGCTAAAATGAAAGAAGAACTTGCAAAATACATCAAAGAAAATATTGAAACACTGCCACAAAACATCAATCAAGAACCATATGAGAGTGTTGCTCTCTCACGGCTCATTGACAATATGGTACGCCATATCCAATCAGCAGGGCAAGAGAGTGCCGATGTAGGTGATCTACTTGCAGCTCTCTATGAAGAGGAACATACGTTTGCTTATACACTTTTAAATGAGTATGGAATCTCAAGACTTGATATCTTGGAGGTTATCTCACATACTGACATCCAAAAAAATGCAAATGAAAAAGAGTCACATCTTCAAAAATATGCAATCAATCTCTTAGAAAAAGCCAGAGAAGGCAAAATTGACCCTGTTATCGGACGCGAGAAAGAGATAAGGCGTGTTACACAAATTCTCTGTCGAAGAAAGAAGAACAACCCCATTTTAGTAGGTGAACCGGGTGTTGGAAAAACTGCGATAGCCGAGGGATTAGCACTAAAAATCGTGGCAGGAGATGTTCCAGAAATCATTCAAGATTCCGAACTCTATGCACTTGATTTAGGAGCAATGCTTGCAGGAACAAAATACAGAGGTGATTTTGAAAAACGCCTCAAAGGCATTATGGATGAAGTTAAAAAGATTCCAAATGCCATTTTATTTATAGACGAGATTCATACGCTCATCGGTGCAGGTAGCACTAGTGGTTCTATGGATGCAGCGAACCAGCTCAAACCGGCTCTGGCATCTGGTGAGATAAAATGTATGGGAGCAACAACTTTTGCAGAGTATCGTAATAGCTTTGAAAAAGATAAAGCTCTCAGTAGAAGGTTTTCCAAAGTAGATATTAATGAACCATCCGAAAAAACAAGCTATCTTATTTTAAAAGGTTTACAAAAAAAGTATGAAAAGCATCATGGAGTTAAATATACAAATAAAGCACTAAAAACTGCTGTCAACCTATCAAAAAGATACATTACAGACAGATTTTTACCAGATAAAGCTATTGACCTTATAGATGAGACTGCAGCATCATTTCATCTCAAGAAAAACAAACGTGTCAAAGTAAGTGCAAATGACATTCAAAGAACGATATCATCTATCATTGGAATCTCTAACAGAAAAATGAACAGTGATGAAACTATAGCACTTCAAAATCTCGAAGAGAAATTAAAAACTCGTGTTATCGGTCAAGACAGAGCTGTTGAAGCTGTTGCACAAGCTATCAAAATATCAAAAGCTGGTCTAACACCTCCAAACAAACCTATAGCTTCATTTTTATTTTCTGGACCAACAGGTGTAGGTAAGACAGAGCTCGCACATGCACTCAGTTCTACACTCGGTATTCATTTTGAAAAATTTGATATGAGTGAATATATGGAAAAACATGTACTCTCACGTCTTGTTGGTGCACCTCCTGGATATGTAGGCTATGAACAGGGTGGGTTGCTTACTGAAGCAATTAAAAAACATCCTTATACAGTGCTCCTACTTGATGAGATAGAGAAAGCACATCCTGACTTAGTCAATATTTTATTGCAAATAATGGATAGTGCAACATTGACAGATAATAACGGTTACAAAGCAAACTTTCAAAATGTTATTTTGATTATGACATCAAATATAGGAGCAACTGCACGCAGTGTTATGGGATTTAATAAAGATGATTCTCTCTCGGCAAATGAAGAATTAAAAGCTTTCTTCACGCCAGAGTTTAGAAACAGACTCGATGCAATAGTTGATTTTAAACAACTCTCACATGAGACTGTCAAGGGAATTGTCCACAAATTTATAAATGATTTAAATAATGAACTCAAAAAGAAAAAAATCACTATATCATTGAGTGATAATGCTATTGAGCATATAGTAGAAAGTGCCTATTCTAAAGAGATGGGAGCAAGACCTATTAAAAGATATATTCAGGATAACATTACCAATAAACTCAGCGATGAAATTCTTTTTGGTAAGTTAAAAAATGGAGGAAGCGTAGAGGTAAATACTGTAGACAATCAACTAAAACTAGATTTTCATGAGCTAGAACTTGTACCTACCACAGCTAAATAAACACTCTTTAACATTCCCAGATCCACGTGATGCCAATGAAGATGGCATCGTAGCCTGGGGTGGAGATCTTAATCCTTCTCGTCTCATTCGAGCATACCAAAATGGTATCTTTCCTTGGTATTCACAACAAGACCCTATTCTTTGGTGGTCAACCGATCCAAGACTTATTATGGAACTTGATGATTTTAAACTTTCTCGCTCACTCAAAAAAAGTATGAAAAAGTTCAGCTATAAATTTGATGCCAATTTTAAAGATGTAATGCAAAAATGTGCTACAACAAAACGTGAAGGTCAAAATGGCTCATGGATTAACAGTGAACTTATAGAATCATTTGAAACACTTCATGGTATGGGATTAGCACATAGTGTTGAGAGCTATAATAAAGAAGGAAAACTTGTTGGTGGACTTTATGGTTTAGTAATAGGAAGAGTATTTTGTGGAGAGTCTATGTTTACTCATGAGCGTGATGCTTCCAAAGCAGCTTATGCAGTTTTAATTCGGCATTTAAAAAAATGGGGATATGATTTTGTTGATTGTCAGGTACCAACTGAACATTTAAAGAGTTTAGGTGCAAAAGAAGTAGCAAGAGATTATTTTTTAATGCGCTTGCAAAAGTCAAATATGGATACAATAAATCACGATTGGGCTATTAATCCAAGTCTATTAAACCTAAGTTCAAATCATAAATGCAATTTTCTTGAAGAAGCGATAAGAAGGGGTTAACTGAAAATAAGTTATCCTTTTTTCGCCAAAAAAGAGGAAAATTATTTATGAAAAAGTTCAAACAG
>NZ_JALCZL010000038.1:0-6221 GCF_039667035.1 Sulfurimonas sp. NWX79 | reverse complement strand
AATACTACCGATGCAGCTACACCGTGAATATGTCTCCATAACCATCCATACCCAACTTCTTGCATGATTGTATAGTTTACACTGTCAAATGCTGTTGCAACATTTGGCTGATAATACATTAATAAAAAGATTCCCGAAATCAATAAGAGACCAAATGTGATTGCAAGAACCATACCCATCGCCCATAAGAAGTTGATATTCTTAGGAATCCAATACTCTGTTGCCATAACACGGCGAACAGTATCAATACCTAAACGTTGGTTTAACCAATCGTGCAGGCTTGTAGCTTTTGTAAAATGTGCCATTTATCTTCCTTTCGCCTATGCTCTTAGTGTTGTGCCATTTTCTAGCATCTTTTTATATTCAGGTCCTTCTTCACCTAAAACCAGCTTGTTCCCGTCAATTTTAAATGGAGGAATATCAAGACCACGTGGTGGTGGAGCTTTTGTCACATCACCTGTAAAATCATACATACCACCATGGCACGCACATAAGAAACTCTTCTCATCCGGGTCATATCCTGGAATACAACCAAGGTGTGTACAAAGACCAAGACAAACCATAAAGTAGTCATTTCCTACTTTGATAAGTCTCTCCATATCTTTAGGATTACTTTCTGCTTTTTTAACCATCTCTGCAGTTTGCTTTAAAACGAAGATAGGCTTCCCTCTCCATTTTTCTGTTACTAATTCATTCTCTTTATATGCTGACATATCAAGAGTAGTGAATCCAGCTGCTTTTACACTCGGTAAAGGATCCCAAGATCTCTTCATCGCGTATAAGGAAGCTACTGCACCAACGCCTGCGACGGCACCAAATGCTTTACCCATAAAACCTCTACGGCTACTGTTTTTCATGTTCACTCACTTATTTGTGAAATTTTTTAGTCTTAAAGCCTTATTATATACCAAATAAGTTTTAATTATTTATAAATTTAAGCTATCTTTTATAAATTGAGCAATTTTGTTACTATTTTGTTCTATTTTCTCATATTTTCTATCATTTATCGTTTCTAAAATCACAGATAAGTGATTCTTATCATAATTCTTAAGAATCGGAACATTCAAAGTTTCAAAAAAAGGCACGAAATCTCTTGGATAATCTTCTCTTTGAAAATAAACCGGTCTGCCGCCTGATGCGAGGGAATCCAAAACTGCCTGCGGTGATGCAGTGAGCAGAATTTTACTTCTTTGTATCATTGCCTCATACTCTTCAAACTCAAAACTATTTTTAAATTTTTCTTTAAGCATATCTTCATAATCCAGAAAATAGTAAAATCCTAATTGCAAGTGAGGATTCAAATCTTCGATGAAGTCAAAATGCTTTTCTAAATCTTTCTCATAATCATCATCACCGAAAAAATAAGTCAACTCCACATCTTTTTCAAAATCTCCGAAAAATGCATCACTTACTGCTACTGCATTACAAATTCCCTCACCTTCTAAGTAAGGCGAGATCAAAAACTCTTTTTGGGCTTTTATATCATTGATATCATCACTGATACGAATAAATTTTGAGAAATATGTTCGCATGTCATCGAGCATAATTGGGTTTGCTTCACTAGAGTCAAAGATTAGTTTATCACCATTATGTGATATCTGTGGGATATTGCGAACAACATCAATGCCAACACTCTTCTCTATGCCAAAATCTCTTGCAACCTGTGCGATTCTATAATCAGATGTAAGTAAGGTAATATCTTCATTTTGTAAAGTGCTCAGTATTGCAGCAGCTCTACGGAACCTGTCTAAACCGATACGGTGTCCCGTATGGACATAATAAAATGTACGCATTATTTTTTTGCCGCCATTCTAATATATATGTGTAAAATCTCGATGGCCGCAGGTGTAATTCCCGAGATATTCATAGCCGCTTGGAGTGTCGGTGGATTAAAGGCTGCAAGCTTTTCTTGAACCTCTTTTGAAAGACCACTCACCCCTGTAAAGTCAAAACCTTCCGGGATTTTGACTTTAAGGTACTTTTTCATACGCTCTATCTCTAGGGTCTGTTTATCAATATAACGAGCATATTTCCCTTCTACCAGAATCTCCTCTTTGATATACTCATCAAATTTCTCCAATTCCGGCACAAGTTTGAGCATCTTCTCTACCGTAAAACTTTTACGAGCTACAAGTTGTTGTGCGGTTGAGACATCTTTAATAGGTGCTTCATCCATTGACTCTAAAAGGGCATTGAACTCTTTGTTTGGTGTGAACTTTGTCTCTTCTAAAAGCTGCGCACCGTAACGGATTTGTGTATCTTTTTCCTTGACTTTTTCATAAAACTCATCACTTATAAGACCAAGTTCATTTCCATAATGAGCCAGACGAGTATCCGCACTCTCCTCACGCAGAAGCAGTCTGTACTCTGCACGTGAGGTAAACATACGATACGGCTCGTTTGTCCCTTTTGTAACAAGGTCATCAATTAAAACACCGATATAAGCCTCATCACGACGAAGAATCAGAGGCTCTTTACCTTGCAATGCAAGCGAAGCATTAATCCCTGCCATAAGCCCTTGCGCAGCTGCCTCTTCATATCCTGTTGTACCATTTATCTGTCCAGCAAGATAAAGCCCTTTTACTTTTTTCGTCTCTAACGAGTGCTTCAACTCACGTGGATCCACAAAGTCATACTCTATAGCATATCCATAACGGACAATCTTTGCATTTTCAAGCCCCTTGACTGAGCGAATCATATCACGCTGCACTTCCGGTGGCAGAGAAGTTGAAAGACCATTGATGTAACACTCGGTATTGTCCATTGTTTGTGGTTCAATGAAGAGATGATGTCTCTCTTTGTCTGGAAATTTATCTATTTTATCTTCAATGGATGGACAGTAGCGTGGCGATTTTCCGGCAATTTGACCTGTAAAAAGCGGAGCACGATAGAAGTTTGACTCGATGATGTTGTGTGTCTCTTCATTTGTATAGGCGATATAACATGGCAGTTGTTTTTTGGTTCTGCGAAACTCCTCTCTGTCTGTTCTAAATGAAAATGGATTTGGCAATTCATCTCCACCTTGCTCTTCCATTACAGAAAAATCGATCGTAGAGCTGTCAATACGGGCACATGTTCCCGTCTTTAGACGTGCCATGTCAAGCCCTGCATCATTTTTAAGCGATGCCGAGAGTCCTACACTTCTTTGTTCACCAAAACGTCCTCCCTCTTGTTGCACCTCACCGATATGAATGATACCGTTTAAAAATGTTCCACTTGTGATGATGACTTTTGGTGCGAAGTACTCATTTAAAAGCGCTGTCTTTACCCCTTTTACTTCACCACACCCCAGAGTGCCTTCTCTAGCTTCGCTATTCACCTTGTCTTCAATGATTAAAGACTCAACCGTATCTTGAACAAGATCTAGATTTGGTGTTGTGAGTATTTTATTTCGGGCTATGACACGGTACTTGTCCATATCTATCTGCGCACGGCTTCCACGCACTGCAGGACCTTTTGTCTGGTTGAGTATGCGAAATTGTATTCCGGCTTCATCGGTAATGAGTCCCATTTCGCCACCAAGAGCATCTATCTCACGTACCAAGTGTCCTTTTGCAAGACCACCCACCGCAGGATTACACGAAGTCGCTCCCACGTTTTCAGCAAGCATAGAGACTAAAAGCGTTTTATATCCCATACGTGCTGCTGCTAAAGAGGCCTCAACACCTGCATGACCACCACCTACTACTATTACATCATAATTCATCTGTACCCTCACAATCAAATACAATTCAGAACTGATATTGAAGCAAGGCTTTTGCATTTTTAATATTTTTCAAACGTTAAGAAAATCAAATTTGCCTGTATGAAATATTAGTTCTGAATTGTATGTAAACCGAAATTTTAAATGGAATTTTATCATTTTTCAGTATCATTTGCATAATATAAACTCAATTAATTAAGGTTTTTAAGGTGAGCAAAGAGTTGTTTAAAGATTATGTACCAGAAATACTTGTTTATGATGAAGCAGTTGATGGAAGCGGTGAGTATAAAATTCGCGATGAACACTTAAGTACCAAAGAAAATCTGCTTGAAAAAATACGCAAGGCAAAAGCTGCGGCAAAAGGCAATAAAACAGTTTTTAGACAAAATATTCGCACAGAAAATGAGGAAAAATGATTCAAGAAGCAAATGCTGCATATAATGCAAAAGATTATGAAAAAGCCTATAAACTTTACAGTGAACTAGCCGAGCAAGGCAACGTTGATGCTATGACATCTTTGGGCTATATGCATCAAATGGGACAAGGATGTGAGGTTGATGAGGCCAAAACACTTGAGCTCTACACAAAAGCAGCAGAAGCAAAACAGCCCTATGCACTTTTTAATCTTGCCATCCTTTATGAGAATGGCATCGGCGGGGTAGAACATGATATGTTCAAAGCACATGAATTGCATATGGAAGCAGCAGTACGTGAAGTACCACCGGCAATGTATGAAGTCGCACTTATGCTTGAGCGTGGACTTGGCTGTATCCAAAACTACTCTGAGGCTGCTTTTTGGTATGAAGAGGCTGCGAAACGTGGTCACGCAGCAGCATTTAACAACCTTGGAACACTCTACAAAGAGGGTCACGGTGTGGTTCAAGATGATGCACGCTGTTTTATCTGCTTCTCACGTGCTGCTGAAGCAGGACTTCCAGAGGGGCTTTACAACCTTGGACTACTTTATGACCAGGGTATAGGATGCGAGCAGGATAATGACAAAGCACTTGACTACTGTCGTAAAGCTGCTTATGCAGGGCATGAAAAAGCAAAAAAAATCATTCGTGATCTGCAAGAAGATGGAAAGATAGTATTCTAAAGCCAGCCTCTTTCGAGGCAGAAAGGAAAAACCTTGTTCACAGGACTTATAAGAGAAGTAGCAACTGTTAAAAGCTTTGTCGGTTCAAAACTAACAATCAAATCAAACCATAAAGCTGCTTTGGGTGACTCTATCGCCATCAATGGTGCCTGTCTGACCGTCATTGAAGTAAATCATGACGGCTTTGCAGTGGAACTCTCTCCTGAGAGTCAAAAGCTCTTAGCCATAGAGAACTATAAAAATGAAGTTCATATCGAGCCTGCTATGGCTATGGGTGATAGATTTGAAGGGCACATCGTCCAAGGGCATGTTGATACTATCGGAGAAATTGAAGCCATTAAAAACAATGGCAATTCCTATGATATTTTTATCAAGGTAGATAAAAAGTTCATCCCTTACATTGTACCAAAAGGCTCCATTACCATCGATGGTGTGAGCCTTACAGTAAATGATGTAGCCGATGATAGTTTTCGCCTAACAATCATTCCCCATACAATGAAAGAGACACTCTTTAAGAACTATAAAAAAGGCTCGCGTGTCAATGTAGAAACCGATATGTTTGCACGTTATATTGCTCATATACTCAAACATCAACAGACTACAAAAAACTCTCTCACATGGGATGAAGTTGATGCTATTCAGAGTAGTTTTTAAAAATCATTGACACTTTGTCATATTTTTCAAATACACACCATAAATACTATAAAATAATACTGCACCAACTAGAGGATAAAAAATCAAAAATCAAGTTTTAAAAGACATCTTTGGTCATAACAGTTTCAGAGAACTTCAAGAAGAGGGAGTGAACGCTATCCTAGAAGGCAGAGACCTGTTAATGATACTCCCAACTGGTGGTGGAAAATCCCTTGTTTATCAGCTTCCTACAATGATGATGGATGGCATTACCATTGTGATCTCCCCACTTATTGCTTTAATGCAAGATCAGGTTGCAGCACTCAAAGCACAAAATATCGAAGCGGCTATGATAAGCTCGGCACAAAGTTTTGAAGAGATTGATGATACACTCACGCAGGCATTTAACAACTCACTAAAGTTTCTTTACCTCTCTCCTGAGCGTCTCAGCAGTGGCAATACTATTGAAATGCTACGCCAACTTCCTATTAACTTCTTTGTTATTGATGAAGCACACTGTATCAGTCAATGGGGACATGAGTTTCGGAACGATTATCGTCTGCTTGGTAATTTAAAATCAAACTTTCCAGAGACTTCCATAGCAGCCTTTACTGCAACCTCAACACAGAATGTCACTGATGATATTCTGCGTGAGCTACGATTACAAAATCCTCTGCTTTTAAAAGGAAGTGTCTTTCGTAAAAACATCTTTATCTCTGCTGAGAGACGTATAGGTAATGGTCAAGCTCAGCTGAAAAACTTTCTACTTCGTCATAAAGATGAGAG
>NZ_JALCZL010000037.1:0-6376 GCF_039667035.1 Sulfurimonas sp. NWX79 | reverse complement strand
TACCAACAGTCATCTGCTTGTCGGTATAGTTTTCTCTATATCGAATGAGAAATATTTTATCAACAACTTTGTTGTTTTCATTGACTATCTCTTTGTAAAAGACACCTTCATATTTGGTTGACATTTTTTTATTTAATGTTTTTAGAGTTGCCATCACTTTTTCCATTTAGAATGAAATCTATAAGTGATAGTAAAATAAAAATGCTGTTGCTTCCCTTATGCTGGGAAATAGAGGAGATTTGATAAAAGATGAAGAAGTTTGATAATCTCAAAAAATAGCTAAATGTGCTATAATTATAAAAAAGAGGGGGAGTGTGTGATGCAAACTAAATTTCAACCAATGTTACTTTTAACTGTAAACAACTCCATAGATAATAAAAAGAAGCATTTTACTATAGATAAATTGTGTCGACTTTTTAATAAAGAGCAAAATTTTACTAATGTAGAAAAATATGCACTCGACACTATAAAAACGGAAGCATCACCTGAAGAATTATCTTGGTTTAGTAAAGATTATCATATTCCTCTTTCGAAAATAAAACATGTTTTATCAATAAGTTTATATAATTAGACTATATGAAGACAAAACAAAAGTTTGAAAAAACAGCAATCAAATATTTAAAAGAAAATAGAAAAGATTTCTTTAACCATTATATTTCCGATAAATTTCCCATAGATGAAAAAATTACATATTTTACAGCTGGTCCCAGTGGTGCTGGTAAAACAGAATTTATTCAAAAATTTATTGAATTTGAGAGTAATCTTTTACATCTGGATATAGATATAATACGGGATTTTTTTAAACCAGTTGGATATGATGGCAAAAATAGTGATATATTTCAAAAGCCTGCAAGCTGGGGTGTACAGTTTTTATTTGATGAAGCTGTAAAGTATAGAGGACTCTCTTTGGTTGTAGATTCAAATTTTTCCATTTACAAACAGCTAAAGAAAATATGTTAAAATTATTAAAACAAGATTATAAAATAGAAATATTTTATATCTATAATGACTTAGAAAAATGCTTTTTATATACAAAAAAACGAGAATCAGTAACAAATCGGCTTGTTCCTGAAGATGTTTTTTTAAATAGTGTTGTAAAGTCAAGAAGTGTAACAGCTGAAATAAAAAAGTTATTTGGGGAAAATATAGCTTTACATGTAATTGATAAAAGAGATAATAGCTATTACAAAGATGTTAGTTATACTCAATTTAACGATATAATTCCAGAATATAAGGCTCAAATATGACGAAACAAATGAACCCGATGTTAAGAGAAGAAAATAGACAAAAACTTATAGAAGAAGCTATGCAGGCTATATCAGACAAGCAAGCTCAAGTGATAAAACAAGCTGATAAAATCATTGGAAATGTTGCAATGTTTGAAGCTAATGTTCACAAAAAATTTATGTCAAGTTTTGCAAAGCAATAATATTATTTAGAGTGTATTAAGTCCTTGATAAGTCCGTACGAGATTATTTATTTTGAAATATTTTGATAAAATCTGAGGAAGATGAAACTTGATTCAATCCCTTAAAGTAGGCTATTATATGGGGTGTGATAAGATTTAAGAAAATATGACAATTCGGTTTTAACCGACTGTTAATCACTTGGTCACTGGTTCGAATCCAGTATCCGGAGCCACTTTTTTATGTTATAATTCCTCCACTTTATCCGAGGAATAGAACTTGACAGAAACTTCACAAGAAACAAAATTAACACTTTTTTATATCTCCATAGCTTTTACTTTTTCAGTTCTGATGCGTCTTATTTGGGTTTATCATTTTGCGGATTATGAACCTTTTTATTTTAATGGGCAGTTTATGATAAATACTAATGATGGTTATATTTGGGCTGAAGGTGCTAGAGATCTGCTCTTGGGAACGACTACAAATCCAAATGCAAAAGAGTACTTTGACAAATTCCATCAGCTTTATGACCTCTCTCCTGTAACTTCTGCAGCATCACAGCTGACAGCTTTATTCGCAAAAATCTTACCATTTTCTTTTGAATCAGTCATCTTTTATATGCCGGTATTTTTAAGCTCTTTAGTGGTTATTCCAATCATTTTAATTGCACGAGTGATGAAAAACTTGGAGATGGGGCTTATCGCTGCACTGCTCGCATCTATCGCTTGGAGTTACTATAACCGTACGATGGCAGGGTATTATGATACCGATATGCTCAACATTGTACTTCCAATGTTCTTACTTTGGTCTATTATCTGGGCAGTAGAGACAAACAGAAATATCTACTTAATTATAACAGCGATAGATATTCTGATCTATCGCTGGTGGTATCCGCAATCTTACTCTTTGGAGTTCTCATTTTTTGGCCTTATATTAGCATATGCGTTGATTTTTGATCGTAAAAATCTTTTTAATTATAAACTGCTTGCAATTATGATGCTTGCTATGATGAATGGCGATGGCTTCTTACGTCTTGGTCTTGTAGTTGTAGTATATATTCTTTTTAGAGATAAAAAATATGACAAATATGTTTTTTATATTTTAGGTCTTGCCGTTGCTGCATTCTTAGTCTCCGGTGGGCTCTCTCCTATCTGGGCACAGTTAAAGGGCTATGTATTTAGAGACAGTGTCAGTGCTACTGATAAAGGACTTGGACTCCACTTTTTTACTGTTATGCAAACCGTACGTGAGGCAGGGCATATCCCATTTGAGACATTTGCAAATCGCATAAGTGGGCATACTGTTACATTTTTAATCTCACTGGCAGGGTATCTCTACCTACTCTATAAACACCGCATTATGCTCTTTTCTCTTCCACTGGTCGGGCTTGGCTTTTTAGCTTATGTTGGCGGGCTTCGTTTTACTATCTATGCTGTGCCTGTTTTGGCTTTTGGTATTGCATATCTCATCATAGAAATAGCGCGTATAATGCCTACTGCAAAGTTAAAATATCTCAGTATGATAGCATTTACGCTTGCCATTATATTCCCAAACTACAAACATATAGAAGCTTATAACGTACCAACTGTTTTTAATGCCAATGAGGTCCAAGTACTTCAAGATTTAGGCAAAAAAGCAGACAGAGAAGATTATGTCATCTCTTGGTGGGACTATGGTTATCCGATTCGTTACTATGCAGATGTAAAGACTTTGAGTGACGGAGGAAAGCACAGTGGGTCTGTGAATTTTCCGGTAAGTTTTATGCTCACGCATACACAAGAAGAAGCCGCAAAGATGGCACGCCTTGATGTTGAGTATACGGAAAAGACATATGCTTTTAGAGATACACATAAAGAAGAGATATCTGATAAAAACTTGACAATTTTCTCAAATATTGAGCAGATGACAAAAGATTATGGTTTTAAAAATACAAATGATTTTCTTGCAACACTCAAGTCTGATATAAAACTACCGAAAAAGACAAGAGACATCTACTTTTATCTACCGTTTCGTATGACGAGTATCTATCCTACGGTTACACTTTTTTCAAATATTGACTTGATGAATGGGCGACAAGGAAGACAGCCATTCTTTTATGTTGCTAGAAGTTTTAAAGATCTAGGATCAAAGATTCAGCTTGGAGCCAATATATTTTTAGATAAAAGAACACTGAATCTGACAATTGGCAATAAAACAATGCCAATTCGCAGATTTGTAAAAACACAATATACAAAAGATATGAAACTCCAAAAAAATGTGCAGCTTGTAAATTTTAGCTCGGACATTAGTGTGATATATATGGTTAATTATAATACTATGCTTCTTGTTGATGAAAAAACATATAACTCTATGTATATACAACTGATGGTACTTGAAGATTATGATCCAAAACTTTTTGAACCGGTTATTTTAACGCCGAGTGCAAAAGTCTATAAATTAAAAATATGAAAACCTAAAGGGCAGGGTTAAAACCCTGCTTCCAAAAGAGTTGCCAACTGTCTTTGGAATCCGGGATTTATCCCGGGAAAAAAACTGATACAAAGGATACCAATGAAACCGATCAAAAAATGTCTTTTCCCTGCAGCAGGTTATGGAACACGATTTTTACCGGCTACCAAAGCCATTCCAAAAGAGATGTTGCCTGTTCTTACAAAACCACTTTTACAGTATGGTGTTGAAGAGGCCATTGAAGCAGGGCTGAGTACGATGGCCATAGTTACCGGTCGTGGAAAACGGGCAATCGAAGATCATTTTGATATCTCTTACGAGCTTGAGCATCAGATAAAAGGAACTACAAAAGAAGAGTACCTCACGCAGATTCGTAATGTTATCAATGCTTGTACATTCTCTTACACGAGACAGATTGAGATGAAAGGTTTGGGGCATGCTATTTTAACAGGTGAGACTTTGATAGGGCAGGAGCCTTTTGCCGTTATACTAGCAGATGATTTGTGTGACAATGACTCAGATGGGGTTTTAACACAGATGGTAAAACTATATGAAGAGCATAAGTGCTCCATTGTTGCCGTTGAAGAGGTTCCACAGGCAGACACAAATAAATACGGTGTCATAGCAGGAGATTTTATTGCGGATGATTTAGTCCGTGTAAAAGATATGGTGGAAAAGCCGGATCCAAAAGATGCCCCTTCAAATCTGGCGATTATAGGTCGATATATCTTAACACCAGATATCTTTGATATCTTGCGTGAGACAAAACCTGGAAAAGGCGGAGAGATTCAGATAACGGATGCACTTCTAGAACAGGCAAAAGAGGGAAGAGTTTTGGCTTACAAGTTTCAAGGAAAACGTTTTGACTGTGGAAGTGTAGATGGTTTTGTGGAGGCAACAAACTATTTTTATGCAAAGAGTAATAAATAATGCAATATAAGCACAACTTCAATCCAACTATCTCTGATGAAATTGTTTTTGCAGAGATTCTCAAAGAAAAAGAGCTGATTGGGTATTATGAACTTCCATTTATTGATACAAATCCTTTTAAAGAGTATGCCCATAGTGTAAAACAGAGTAATATCGTCGTAATTGGAATCGGTGGAAGTACACTCGGTACATATGCGATTTACAAGTTTTTAAAACACTCACGCAACTTAGAAAAAAAACTCTTCTTTTTAGAAACAACAGACCCCATAGATATCAAATCAAAGATAGAAGCAATAGATTTAGAAGATACTCTCTTTATTGTCATCTCTAAATCAGGTACAACCATAGAGACAGTCTCAATCTTCAAGTACATTAATTCTCTTGTAAAATGCGATAAAAACAACACTATAGTCGTCACAGAGAGTGATTCGAAACTACAAGCCTTTGCAAATGCCAATGAGATGGTGAGTTTTGAGATACCCAAAAATGTAGGTGGGCGTTTCTCTGTATTTTCAGCTGTTGGACTGCTGCCTCTTGCTATTGTAGGTATAGATATAGATGAGCTCTTATGTGGTGCTAAAAAAATACATGATGATTTTTTTGCAAAACGAGAGTTTTATACACGCATCTTGAAAAAGGCACGTTTTTTAGTAGAGTATAAGTACAGCTTTAACATTAACGTTGTCTTTTCATACTCTTCAAGACTCGAGGGATTTAATAAATGGTATATTCAGCTCTGGGGAGAGAGTTTAGGTAAAGTGGATATTAATGATACAAGGCAGGGACTTACCCCTATTGGTATCATAGGTCCAATTGATCAGCACTCTTTTTTACAACTTATAGTAGAAGGAAGACGTGACAAGACCGTTACAGTCATTAAAGTAGAGAACTTTGATAATGATTTGAAGATTCCAGACATTCAGCTTGAAGGCTTGGAAGACTTGGATTATCTCAATGGTATAGCTTTTTCTGATCTGATTAACAAACAGGCTGATGCAACTATTGAGTCTATCAATAACCTCAATGATATTCCCTGTGATGTCATTACAATAGATGGAGTATGTGAGAGTGCTATAGCTGCTTTAATGTATGAATATGAACTTCTCACATCCCTCTGTGCAAAGTTTATGTATATAGATGCATATAATCAGCCAGGTGTTGAAGCTGGAAAAATTATTTTAAACAAAAAACTTCAATAATCCGGCAAATTGTAACGCCATTTTTATAGTCTAATCGACTATAACATGCCCTACAAATTTACTCATATTATCTAAAATCTCTCCACCTTTTCGAAATCCGAGTCCACAGGCTTCATAGGCAAAGAAAACACCTGCTTGGTATTTTGCCCTTTGTTTATCGTTTGGAAACTCTACATATTGTTGGTAAACTTTGTTGTAATTATCATAAGGACCATCTGTCTGAGTGAGTATCTTTCCATCGGCATCTATGATTTTTGTATTTGCCCCTTCTCTGTAGATACGCATCAACTTGGCCACCCGTACGCATTAACACTTGGCCACTTGAGTGCTAAAAAATATTCTTACGACATTGTAGCATAGGGTGGCCAAATAAATTACTGATTTGCAAGTAAT
>NZ_JALCZL010000036.1:0-7988 GCF_039667035.1 Sulfurimonas sp. NWX79 | reverse complement strand
AAAATATGATTACTTTACATCGTGGGTTGAGCAAAAGTTTGAAGCTTAATTTAGTTGATTATTATTTGGTGAATTATAAGTAAAACTAAAAAATTAAGCACCCGTTTTTTTAATTAAGTCGTACCTGTGGCATATACCCTAAGCCAAAGATTACTGCCACCACATTGATAACACGCATTTATAGTTTCTTGGGGCGCTTTTAAGCCTATACATCCACTTGAATTTGGATGTTGACAAAGATATGAAAGACCTGTATTATCATTACCTGCCAATAAATTACACTCCCCTCGCATTGCATAGTAAGAATTTAAATTAAGACCGAAAATCGCAGATTCATCTTTCATACAAGCCTTGTATGCCGTAAAATTATCAATAAGAATAGCACATTTAGTTTGTAAATTTCCTTCTCCACTGGAAGAATTTTGAGATTGTCTTAACATTCTTTCCTGTCTTTTTCTCTCCATTTTCTCTTTATAAGCTCTTTCTTTTGAAGCTATATAACTTTTTGCACTTACTATTTCACTATTACTTACACCAAGTTTACGTGCTTTCTCTAAGTAGTCATATGCAACAGAAAAATTTTCATTTCTTGCACTGTGTTTAGCATCTGATATATATTCTTCGAAATCAGCCTCATCATCCATATCGCTATTTAAAGTGCTCATATCATAATTTTTATTATTGTCATTACAAGCACTCAAACTAACTACAATAAAACTTAATATGAAAAAAAATAATATTTTCATAATGTACATATTATACACGCTCACCTTTTAATTATTAAGTTTAATTTTACCTCCCCCACTTTAAAACAACTTAAAACAGTACCAATTATGAAATATTTATTGGAATTACGACAAAAACCCCATCCGTTTTTTACTCTTAATTCTGTTGCTCAAAAACTCCTTAAGCTCATCATATACTCCACTTGCATTGGCATACTCTACAACATTTTTTGCCATTTCGAACCACTCTAAGGTTGTTGGTTTAGTCTGTTCTATCAACTCTACTAAATCTTCTTGCGTTATGCGTAGCTCTTCACCACTCTCTAAAATCTGCTCGATGATACTCTCTGAGACTCTATCGACTATCCCCTTTATATCTGCTCCGCTGTAAGCTTCTGTCAGCTGTGCCAACTTTTTATAGTCTAATCTATCTATAGGCAACTCTTGCAGATAAAGGGTAAATATCTCTTCTCTTGCTTTTTCATCTGGTGGTGGGATAAAAAAAGTTCTGTCAAACCGCCCTGTTCGCTTAAAAGCACTATCTACATCCCATGGGGCATTGGTAGCTCCTATGATGAGGATGTTTTCATTATCACTCTCTACCCCATCCATCTGAGATAAAAAGGCATTGATGGTGCTTGTGAGTGAACTGTTTCTTAGCAGCTCTCTTTTTCTACCAAGTGCATCTATCTCATCTATGAAAATCACGGCTGGGCGGTTTTCTCGAACTGTATCAAAAAGGGCTTTGATGTTTTTCTCACTCTCTCCTACATACATATCAAGTATATCTTCGATAGTGACATTATAAAATGCAGCCCCACACTCTCCGGCTATTGCTCTTGCAAAGTAGCTTTTTCCACATCCTGGAGCACCGTAGAGGAGTATCCCTCCACCTGCTGATTTTTTAAACTTTTTAAAAAGAGCAGGGTTTTTAAATGGTTGGATTATTTTAATGTTTGCCTCTTTTTTAAGCTTCTCTAAGCCTCCAACATCACTAAAGGTGAGTTTGTATTTCTCACCAATAGGCTCAAATATCTTTACCCCACTCTCACCACCAACGCTGTTTTTTAATTTTTCATCCACTCAATTGCCTCCTCAACTCTATATTTTCCAACTCTCAACAAAGTCATAAATACTTTGAGTATAAAATGAGTAATTGGTGACAGAATAAATATCCCAATTAATTCTGAGAGTTCAAACCCTCCACTGCTTAAATAGTAACTGTTTATGGTTAATATAGCTGCTAAAAATGGGATATTTATTCTCCAATCATACGAGCCTACCATCCCAACTATCACAATAAGTACAATATGCAAAGAGTCGTAATTGGAGTATTTGGGATAGTTGCTTTGTAAGTAATATGTGAGCATTAACACCAACACCATTATAAATGGAACGGTTTTATAATAAAATCGCAAAAATTTCAGATCTTTTTGACTTTGTGTATCAAATGGATCTAAAAAAAGGATGCTTCTTAATAACCGCTCTTTATGTTTTGGGGTAGTTGCAAAAAGCTTTTGTTTTAGATGCAAGGCTTCAATGTTGTGTGGATCGTCTGTTAGTACATTTTGGACTACCTCATTTGCTTGTTTCTTTTTATCAAGCATCATAAGTACAAGTACTAGGGTAAGTTGATACTCACTTATGTTGCTATCTATCTCTAGAGCTTTTTGTATAGCAGAGTGTGCCTCTTTGAAATCGTTTTGCTGCAGTAGTATTCGAGCATAAAGATTTAAAGATTGAGTGTGATTTGGAGAGAATTGTAAAACTTGTTTGACACACTTATTTGCTTTTTTGTATTGTGAGAGATGATACAGAGTTTTTGCTTTTAGATATAAAAAAACAAAAGAGGATGGATACAACTTCAAAGCCTCATCACACCGACTCAGTGCTTTTTTATCTTGAGAGAGATTCATATGTGAGAGGATAATATACTCATAGAGTCTCTCTTTATCTGCATCTGATGAATAGAGATGCTCATAAGCAAGTTCTAAAACATCACTGTATCGCTCAAGTTCAAAAAGGGTTTCTATCTTGTTTTCTATTTTCTCCACTTAGGGCATCATCTCCCCGTTAATTGAGTTTATACCAAAAAGAGTTTTTTCGTTTGTGAGTTGTGTTGTATCTAAAGAGGTAGGGAGTTTTTTAAGCTTTGAGTACTCTGTATTTAAAGTATAGAGCTTTTTGAGTCTGCCCAAACACTCAGGTAAAACCTCCACTTCACTGCCAAATATACTTAAAATCTCTAAATTTTCGCACTCGCATAGTTCATCTGGTAAAGTTTTTAACTTAGAGGTGTAGAGGTTTAGATATTTGAGTTTTTTAAGCTTACCTATCTCTTTTGGCAACTCTGTTATATCTGTTCGACCAAAGGTGAGATACTCTAAATCTTGAAGTTCAAACACCCACAATGGAGCCTCTTTTAAGGGCATGTCTTTAAAAATAAGTGTTTTTAAATTCTTTAGCTTGGTAATAGTATCTGGAACCTCTCTAATATTGTTTTTATCAAAACTAAGCTCTTTGAGGTTTTGACAATACTCAATCTCCTCTGGCACAAAATCAAGCTCAAAATCCCCACCAATATGAAGCCACTCTATAACTGGTAGATGCTCCAACTTATAGATATTTTCACGGTTATATTTGTTTACCCATTCTAAAAATGGTGTGTAGTCTTTTTGTTTTTTAAATTTGTTGAAAAAACTTAGCATCTCTGATCTTCCTTTTTTTTAAATACCTGTTTCATCTGAATGATAGATTGTAAAATAAGCCTTTATATACTGCTTGTTGCCTTTTTCATAACTTGTCATATAAATATTTGCTGAGACATTTTTATCTTCAAACTCTAATGTTACTCTTTTGCCTGGCATATCTCCAAAAAACTGCTCGGCCTGAGTTTTTAGTTTTTGTGCAAGTTCTTTTGAAATTATTGCTCTTCTATCGCTATCTTGGAATTTTACTATTTTTGGATTAGCTATATAGCCTCCTGAAAAATACAGAGAATATGCTTTAACAAGTTGCATAAAATTGACTTTGTAGTTTTGAAATCCGTAAAGGTCCTTGTTGCTATAGACTCTTTCGTAAGGAAGATCTATACCACTTGGACGATCTAATTCTAAATCTGCATATATTTCATATTTTGGATTTTTAGTATTAAGATAGAGCGTGTCTTTGACTAAAGTAGCAAAAGACTCAAGCTGAAAAAGGTACTGAATACCATGTATACTTAAGTCATTCATGTTTTCACGGTGGATATCTGTTGGATTGTAGCGATTACTCGAAGCAAAAGCTTTTATATGAAAATTTTCTGTGTCGAGAATAACCGAGATAACTTCTTGCGCATTATAGAGTGCTTTTAGCCCATCCACCTCTTTTTCTAAGCTTTTTTGTTTTATAAAATCTATGCTTAAATGAATATCTTCTGCTTGTATAAGAGGATTCTCAGACAAAATCATATCATACTCTTTTTCTAGTCCACTAACTCCATCTAAATATGTAAAATTTGTTGCTTTATCTAATAACTTTTTATTATACCCAAGAACAGGTGTTAAAAAATCACCATAAGGATAGACTCTTCTCTCACCACTTAAAACAAAAGAAAATCCTTTATTTGAAGTGTTATCTAAGACTTTTTGAATTTTACCTACCTGCTCCCGTGTCAATCCATATAAAAGTACTTTATAGGTTTGACTTGAGTCTCGAAAATATCGTTTTAATGCAGATTCTTTATTAATGGATATTTGTTTACTTATTTTATTAAGTAGTGTATGCAATCTCTCTTTTTTATAAGGGGTTCCTAAATATGTAAGCTTATAAACTTTTTGTGTGTAGGCCACTGTTACATTATCATCTGTGATAATATTTGCTCTGAGTATTTTTCCCCGCTCTATTCCATAACTATTGCTCATCAAACTCAAAAAAATAAATATTGCTAAAAAGTTTTTTTGCATCTTAAATCTTCTTTGTATCTTGCATAAGCAGCATTCCTATCATCAGGGATGTACTTAAAATGGCTGAAGTACCATATCCTATGAAGTATAGAGTCGGTGCAAGTGGTGAGAGTCCAAAGGAGTATAAAATATTGACAAACAATACAAATCCAATCAAAAAACTTACACCAATTACAAAATATTTTTGAATTTCAGCACTATACTCTTTTTGTATAAGAATATAAAACAAGCCGACAAAAACCCCCACTGTAACTACTAAACCAAATATACCAATAGTGTCTACAATAGAGAGTAAAAGTGTTTCATGAAGTGCATTTTGTGGTGTTTGAGTAACACTTAAAGTGTTAAGCCAGGTTTTTATTCTCTCTATGCGGTGGGGTGATGTTAGTAAATATATAATTATTCCACCAACAAACACTAAAACACTTACTGCTATCACTTTAAAGTTTTTCTTCTTACTATACACATAGCTTACAAGCCAAATCAACCCAATAAACAAAAATAGCATAGGAGATACCGCAAATCCATCAAAAACTAGATATGTTTTCACTCCTTGGATTGTAGCTACTCCAGAAGGTGGGACTATCTGCATTAATAGCATGAAGAGAGCTGAAATGATTAATGTAATAGCACCTACTTTATTAAACCAATCCTTATAGTTTAACTTGCTAAGTCCAAATATAATAATAACACCAATAGCAAGGGATATAAGTTGTTTATAAAAAAAGATATAGCTGTTATCATAACCATACAATTTACTTAACTCTGGCGAATAAACAAAAGCGATACAGGCACTTAAACTAAAAAGCAGTAGTGTGATTGTCCAAATTTTATTTAGGAATCTCAATTTTCAACCTTTATATAGTGGTGTTTTTGCAAATAGTTATATATTTTATACATTATATATTTTGTGGTTATTTTATCTGAATTTTCTAAAAATACTATAACGATATATTGTGGATTTTCATATGGAGCATATGATGTTACCCATGCAGTGCGATTGTGTTTTGTAATCATTCCAGCAATATGAAATTTATTATTTATTTCATTTACTAACTCTTTTGGATAGTTAAATCTACTGTATAATTTTTTTTGAAGAAGTTTTAATTTCTGTAGCTCTTGTTCATTTAATACATTTTTTACTTCTTTCCTTTTTTGTATAAAATGAGGTGTAGGCAACTTAGCAGTAGCAAGTAGAGCTGTAAAATTTGCTATTTGCATTGGTGTTACCAATATATTTTTATTTTTTGATTTATCTGAGGGAATAAAACCGTGAAATTCATTTGGCATATCTACACCTGTTCTACCTCCAAACCCATATTTTTGAATTATTGTATGGTTATTATTTGAAAGTCTATAAGCAGGCTCTAGCAACTCACCAACATCATACAAATTATGTACTAATTTATTTACAAATGGTTTATTTGGAGAATTTAATAATGCTATATAATGGCTTCTAATTGTCCCATTAATAAAGATATTTAGATCATATTGAGGAAAACTTCCAGCAGAGAGAATAGCACCATCTATATCCATTACTATAAAACCACCAGATTTGTTTTCAAAAAGTTTTGACATCTGTTGTGTTAGATTTATGTCAAGAGTTAACTTTAAAGGTAAAGAGGTATGAGATAAATCTACATCATAATACTTTTCTAATCCTTTCACCCCTACTTTAGTTCCATTACTCTTTTTCACATAACCTAGTATATGACAAGCGGATTTTTTATATGGATAAAATCTTTTCTGATTTTCATTTGTACTTGCTAAAAGAGTGCCATTTTTATCTATCAAACTGTTTCTAACAGATTTAACTGCAATTCGATTGTCAATTCTATCTATAATAGAACATGCAGTAAACCATAATAACCCAATAATTATTATAAATATTTTCATTATGAGATTCATTAAATATTAATCCCCTGTGGTTTATTCTCTTCCAATTTTTACAAGTATAACATTCAAAAACGAAAGGGTTAGTTCGTTTTAAAAAATAATATGCTAAAATTTTTTATGCAAAAAAAAGATTATGACAAAACCCTAACACGACTGATGGGGATATTAACCTCTTTATCAGAAAATAAGCTCCCTAAAACAAAAGATCTGGCTGATGAGTTCAATGTTACTGTTCGTACTATTCAAAAAGATATTTATCAAAGGCTTATCAATTTTCCTATTGAAAAAAACGGTGAAGGTAGATTTAAATTTATAGAAGGTTTTTCATTAAATAAATCTTCATTAACACTTCATGAAATGATACTAGTTTCATTATCACTATCTCAATTCAACCATGTAAATAATCTCGATAAAATTAGTAACAATATCCTAAAAAAATTACTCTATCCTAATTTTATTAATCCCTATTATATAAAACAAGAAGAACTTGAAAATTTAAATATTGATTCAAAAATCATTAAAACTATTGAAAAAGCAATTCAACAACAATATATTATTACTGTAATTTTTGAAAATTTAACAGTAGCGGTTGAACCTTATAAAATAGCCAATTTCGATGGTTTTTGGTATCTTTTTGCAAAAGAACTAGAATCTAATAAAATTAAAACTTTTATGATTTCAAAAATATATGATGTATTAACAACAGATATTATTTACAAAACACCCCGTGCACAAATTAATCAAACATTAGAACACACTCACTCTGCATGGTTTGAGGATGGCAAAAATTATGAGGTAGTTATAAAAGTTTATCCAGAAATAGCTCATTATTTCAAAAAGAAAAACTTTCTCCAATCACAAAAAACAATTAAAGAATTTAAAGATGGATCATTATATATCTCGTTTGAAGTAACCCATGATGAGGATATTGACAATATAATCAAAGCTTGGTTACCTCATATTGAAGTGATCAAACCTGAATATTTTAAGAAAAAAATTATTCAAGAACTTGAACAATATCTTCAAAAAATAAAACTATCAGTTACTTTATACTAAGTATCCAACAATACCAAATACACCTACTATAAAACATATTACTGATATAAAATAAAAAATATTATTAATTAATCCATCTAATGCAGAATATACTCCTAAATCTTTTTCTTTTTTAGCTTCTATCTGACTTAAAATACCAAAACCATAGCCCACTACCCCGATTAATATCAAATAGTTTCTTAATGATGTTAAAACAAGATTGCCACCAGATTTATATGGTACATATTGGTTTCCCAATATTATTGTAGATACGCATCAACTTGGCCACCCGTACGCATTAACACTTGGCCACTTGAGTGCTAAAAAATATTCTTACGACATTGTAGCATAGGGTGGCCAAATAAATTACTGATTTGCAAGTAAT
>NZ_JALCZL010000035.1:0-8106 GCF_039667035.1 Sulfurimonas sp. NWX79 | reverse complement strand
GAAATCTATCTATACTCTCAGAAACACTACAAAGTGATTTACGACAACACTACTTAATGTTTATGGTTGATTTTGCACATAAATTTTATGAAGAAAAAAGCTTTTACACGCAGGCAAATGAGCTCTATGCACCATTTAAAGGGAAGTTTGCAAAAAGCACTTTACAAATCACCAAAGATGTTTTAAAAGTGGTGGCAATTCTTGGTGGACAGTGGCCCCATACTTCCCATATAGTCCCAGGCGGTGTAGCATCTGCAAATATCTGTAAAATTGAGCTTTTTGATATCAGAAATCATTTGATAAAAACACAAAAATATTTGGAAGAGGAGATATATCTCACCTCTATAGGTGCTATACAAAACCTAAAAACTGTGCAAGATTTAGAAGAGTATATACAAAAATATCCAGATTCACAAGTAGCGATTTTTAGCCATTTAGCCAGAGAGTGTAAACTTGATGAGATTGGTAAAACAGGGTATGGATACTTGAGTTATGGAAATGTAGATGACCCACAAAACCCTATAAACTCCCTTATAAAAGCGGGTGTTTATAGTGATGGTACCTATGCACCAATAGAGGCTGAAAAAATTACAGAGGATGTAGCATACAGTTGGTATGAAAAAGAAAAACCACTCCATCCAAGTGAGGGAAAAACAGTACCAAAATATGCAAAAGATAAAGCATACAGTTGGACAAAAGCTCCAAGATATGCAAACAAACCACTCCAAACAGGACCACTAGCTGAGTATATGGTAGAGCAAGACAACCTTTTTATAGAGCTTGAAAAGAGGTATGGCGATAGTGTGTATGTAAGGCAATTAGCACGACTTTTGCGACCTGCAAAATACATAGCTTATATGCTTGAGATGACGGAAGAAGCAGTTAATGGGTGTCGTGATGATGTCTATATCTCTCCAAAAAAGAAAAAAAGTGGCACTGGTTTTGGACTTACCAGTGCAGCAAGGGGAGCATTGGGGCATTGGATAGAGGTTGAAAATGGAAAAATTGCCCGTTATCAAATCATCTCTCCAACCACATGGAATGGTTCTCCAAAAGATGCAGATGGCAACTATGGAGCATGGGAGAAGGCTCTTATAGGGTTAAATATAACAGATACCGATAACCCTATGGAACTCGGACATGTAATTCGCAGTTTTGATCCATGTTTGGTGTGTACTGTACACTCTGTGGACAATGAAGCAGTTTCGTATAAAATAGGATTTTAGATGAAAGTTGTGTGCATAGGAAACCGTTTTAGCTATCCCGATAGTTTTGGGATGGAGGTGTATCAACAACTTATGCAACACAAAAACATCGATTTTGAAGTGGTAGAGGGTGGAATAGGTGGTTTAAATTTAGCACTTCATTTTGAAACAGATGAAGATATCATCATTGTTGACCAGGGTGTTGGGTATGAGAGTAACTTTATAGAGATGCAAAAACTTGATTTGGCAAATGTGTCTGAGTATAATCATGAAAGTGCTTTTTACTATCTACTCAAATCGTTAGAGAAAAAAAATATCTTTTTTTATTTCTCCAATACTTTAGAGTGGCAGCAAGAAGATATTGACAAAGCAGTAAAAGAGATTTGGAATGAAGTTAACAAAAAAACAACTCATTAATGAGATAAAAACGCTTCAAGAAGCAGCAAGAATCCATACAAAAAACTCTATAAAACAGTATAAAAAAGTGCTACATACCATTAAAGAACTTCAAGAGGAAAAAAAATCTTTAGAAAAGAAAATACGACAGCGAACAAAAAAACTTGAAAAGATTGCAAAATTTGATGCTTTGACAAGTTTACCAAACCGCTATCTTTTTAAAGAAGAACTCATGCTCACACTTCAAAGTGCCAAACTTATACGCACAAATTTTGCTCTTATATTTATCGATCTTGATGGTTTTAAAGATGTAAATGACATTTATGGGCATGAATCTGGTGATAATATATTAAAAATAATATCAAAACGGTTGTTGCTTTGTGTGCGAAAAGATACAGATTTGGTTGCAAGGCTTGGAGGAGATGAGTTTACAGTGCTTCTTAAAGGTTTGGCTGCTAAAGATAAAATAGAAAAAATAGCAAATAAAATTTTAGCAGAGCTTTCAAGAGAGATTCAAATTTCTTCAAAAATAAAAGTGATAGTTTCTGCTAGTCTTGGTATAGAGATTTATCATCATTTTGATAACACATCTATTGAAGATTTATTAGCACACGCAGATATAGCGATGTATAAGGCAAAAGCACAAGGGAAAAACCAAGTTGTTTTTTTTAATACAACAATGAAGCAAGAACTAACTAAAAAAGTGTTACTTCAAGATGAATTACGAGAAGCATATAAAAAAGGGGAATTTATATATTATCTTCATCCAATAGTAGGGTCAAATACTAAAGAATTGTGTGGAGCAGAGGTTCTTTTACGTTGGAAAAAAAACGGTGAGATACTCTCTCCATATTTTTTTATGGAAGAACTTGAGATGATGGACCTTTTTGTTCCTCTTACTTTTGAACAAATACAAAGTGTTGTAAGAGAGTTTGAAGATATTAAAAAAGAGTTGAGTCTTTCGTTTAATCTAACTGCTAGAATCCTTGATAGTATGGAAATAGTAAAGTTTTTAGAAGAGTTAAAAAAAGAGTTAAATCCTCATTTAAAACTTTATTTTGAGATAACTGAGAGTGATTTTGCAAATAACATTGTAAAAGCTAAAAAAGTATTAGAGGCTATTTCTGCATTAGGTTTTAAAATATCGTTAGATGATTTTGGAACAGGTTACTCTTCACTCTCACATATTCGTGCATTTCCACTCGATACTTTAAAAATTGATAAAATATTTGTAGATTCAATTGTTGAATCGCAAAAAGATTATCAACTTTTTAAATCTATCATTACAATGGCACGGATTTTAGATATTCAGATTGTTGTAGAAGGGATTGAAACAGAAGAACAATTTAAAAAAATTCGTAAAAAAAGTTATGTAAAAATTCAAGGATATTATTTTTACAAACCAATGCCATTAGATGAATTTAGAAGTATCATGAGCAATTAAAAGGAAAAAACTATGCAAAAAAATATAACCCTATCCATGGGAAATGGTGGAGAAGAAAACAACGAACTTATAAGCAAAATATTTTATAAAGCTTTTAAAAATGAGATACTTGAAAAGTCTGAAGATGCAGCAGTTATTCATAATGGAGAACTGGCTTTTAGCACAGACAGCTTTACGGTCAGTCCACTCTTTTTTCCTGGTGCTGATATAGGTAAGCTTGCAATTTGTGGAACATGTAACGATCTTGCAATGATGGGAGCAAAACCGAAGTATCTTACATGCAGTGTAATTATAGAAGAGGGTTTTGCTACACGTGAGCTTGAAAAAATTGTACGTAGTATGAAAAAAGAGCTTGAAAATAATGATGCTATAGTAGTGAGTGGAGATACAAAGGTTGTGCCTAGAGGGAGTGTGGATAAAATTTTTATTAATACTACAGGTATTGGAGAAATTCAAAAAGAAGGCATAAGCTCAAATAAGATTACTCAAGATGATGTGATTCTCGTTAGTCGTGATGTAGGACGTCATGGTGCAACAATCTTTGCTGCACGTGAAGGAATTGAGCTATCAAGTGATTTACGTAGTGATTGTGCATCGCTCACACATCAAGTCCAAGCTCTCATTGATGCTGGAGTGCAAATAACAGCTCTTCGTGATGCAACGCGTGGCGGAGTGAGTGCTGTACTTAATGAATGGGCAAAACAGTCAAATATCTGTATCGAAGTGCAAGAAGATTCCATACCTGTTTCACAAGAGGTTTATGGTATTTGTGAAATGCTTGGTTTTGAAGCACTGAGTTTAGCAAATGAGGGAACATTTGTACTTGCAATTAAAAAAGACTCATTACAAAAGGCTTTAGATGTACTACATAGCTTTGAAAACTCTGCTAATGCTGTAGAGATTGCTAAAGTAAGTGATGCTTATGTAGGTAAAGTTGTGCTACTGAGCTCTTATGGTACAAAACGTTTTTTAGATACGCCAACTGGGGAGCTTCTTCCTCGAATTTGCTAGGAAGAATTCCATTCTGCTTACGCTACAAAAGTAACATAATCTAGATATTTTTTATGATACAATCAAATAAAAAATATTGAGAAAGGGGATAATTATGTCTTTAATAATGTTAATAGTAATGAACTTAGCTGTTATGGCTTCACTCTATATAGCACTTTTTATGCTGAGTAATTTTTTTGGTATCTATATAGATCCACAATCTATGAGTGGACTCTTTATGATGGCAGCACTTTTTGGATTTGGAGGTAGTTTTATCTCGCTTTTTATGTCCAAATGGATGGCGATTCGTGGGATGGGTGTAGAGATTATTGAACATCCTAGCAATGAGTTTGAGAGATGGCTTATGAGTACAATCGAGAAGCTCTCACGTGAGGCTGGTATCGGGATGCCTGAAGTGGGTATATTTCAAGCAGCACCAAACGCTTTTGCAACAGGGTGGGATAAAAACAACTCCCTCGTAGCTGTAAGTACTGGGCTTATTGAGATGATGAGCCGTGAGGAGATTGAAGGAGTCCTTGCCCATGAGATAAGCCATGTAAAAAATGGCGATATGGTGACAATGACACTAATGCAGGGTGTTCTTAATACCTTTGTAATCTTTATCTCACGCATACTTGCCTCTATGGTAGCACGTGACAGAAATGGTAATACAAATCATGCAATGTATTTTATGATTAGTATGGTATTGGAGATGGTTTTTTCTCTCTTTGCAACAGCAATTTTGATGTGGTACTCACGTCACAGAGAGTACCGCGCAGATGAGGGAGCGGTTGATTTAAGTGGTGCACAGGGGATTTACTACGCGCTTGCAAAACTCGGAAAAATTCCGCGTGAGCAATTAGCTTTAAATGATGATTATCGTGCTTTTGGGATTGTCGGCTTTTTAGGAAGTTTTTTTGCTTCACATCCACCTATTGAAGCAAGACTAGAGCATATTAAAGAGTATACGGGAGTCTAATGAAAATTACTCTTCTTATCAGTACTTTTAACTCTACTTCTCAACTTACATATACCTATTTAAAAAATATAGGCCATATCATAGATGTGGTCTATGCCATCAATGATACTCAGATGATAGAAGAGATAAAAGCTTTTGAACCTGAGCTTATTCTCTGTCCTTTTTTAAAGAAGTTTGTCCCTTCTGAAATTTACACTAACTTTCCAACCTATATTTTACACCCGGGTATTCGAGGAGATAAAGGGGCATACTCGCTAGATAATGCTTTGCGTGAGGCAAAGAGTGAATGGGGTGTAGTATATCTACGTGCTAATGATGAGTTTGATGGTGGGAGTATTTACGCTGAAGAAGATTTTATGATGCGTTACACCTACAAGGCTTCACTCTATCGTAATGAGGTCAATGTCGCCTCTCTTACACTACTCAAAGAACTGCTTACAAATATTGAAGATGATACTTTCACTCCTACACCACAGCTTCCAACACCACCACATAAACAGCTCACGCAAGCTGATAGAGCGATTGATTGGCAAAGAGATACAACGCAGGAGATTCTTACAAAAATCTATATGAGTGACTCTCATCCTGGGGTTTTAGATGAGATACTTGGTCTGCAGTGTTACTTATATGGTGCTTGGAAAGAAGAACGACTTCGTGGTGAAAAGCCTAAGGAGATACTTGCTAAACGTGATGGTGCGATATGTCTTAGCACCGTTGATGGTGCGATTTGGGTTACACACCTTAAAGAAGTAGGTAAGTTTAAACTTCCTGCAACCTATGTACTTAAAGAGCGACTTAAGGGAATAAAAGAGGAGAGATTACCACTCATTTTTGATAAGAGTTACAAGACCTTTTATGAGATAAACTGCGAGATAAAAGATGAAATAGCCTATCTATATTTTAATTTTCATAATGGAGCTTTTAGCAGTGACAAGTGTATGAAGCTCAAATATGCTTTTGAGTACATCAAAGAACAAGTAAAAGTTGTTGTACTTATGGGTGGAGTTGATTTTTTTAGTAATGGTATCCATCTCAATATCTTAGAAGATAGTAAGAAAAATGGAGAAGATGGTTGGAGCAATATCAATGCGATGAATGATTTAGTAAAGAGTATTTTATTTGCTGATGATGTTGTTACTGTTGCTTCACTGGAAAAGAATGCGGGAGCAGGGGGTGTTTTTCTGGCGCTTGCATGTGACTATGTTGTAGCATGCGAAGGTGTAGTGCTGAATCCTCACTACAAAACTTTAGGTCTTAGTGGCAGTGAGTACCATACTTACAGCCTGCCAAAGCGAGTAGGGGAGCAAAAAGCAGAGGAGTTACTTGATGCTTGTTTGCCGATAGGGGTGAACGAAGCACAGCGTATTGGTATGGTTGAGAGAGTCTTTTCTCACGCAAGTTATCAAAAGGAGCTTGAAGTGTTTTGTAAAGTGTTGCTCGAAGATGAAGATGCTTTTGAGGACTTTTTGTGGGAGAAAGAGGATTATTTAGAAGCCAATCGTGAGATTATTGAAGCAAAAAGAGAGGCTGAAATAGCTGTAATGCATCCAGAATTTTGGGATAATACGAGTAGTTTTCACACACTTCGATATGAGTTTGTCTATAAAGTTTGTCCTTCGCAGACACCAAAACGATTAAAAGCTATAATTAATGAATAATTATTCATTTAGGAAGATATATGCATGAGTATAGTGTTGTACAAGCACTGCTAGAACAGATTGAGGATATTGCTGAGCAAAATAAAGCTTCACAGGTAACAAAAATCATTGTAAAGATCGGTGTCATGAGTGGTATAGAAGCTCATCTTCTGGAGATTGCCTTTAATACTTTTAAAGAAAAAACCATTTGTGATAAAGCAGAATTTGTTATGAATATACAACAACTCAAAATACGGTGTAACTCCTGTAAAAAAGAAAATGAACTGGAGAAGGTACATTACTGTTGTCCTGAGTGTAGTTCTACAAATGTAGATGTTATTGATGGAGAAGATATGTTTTTAATGAGTTTGGAGATGGAATAGATGCAAGAGTATTGGGAAAGTTATGTAAAGCCTATTGAAGGATATAAAGCAATGGTTGCATTTAATGCGGGTGTTGCAGACAGTGTACCAAATTATGAGTATATGTATGTTGGATTTGTGAAAATTAAGCTAAAAAATCCTAAAGAGGATGGACTTGTAACTGAAGATGAAAGTGATGACGTTGGTTTTATTGAAGATAGACTTGAAATGGAGTCTCTTAGATGGCGAAGTGGTAAATATATAGGTCGTATAATTTCTAATGGAGAGGTAACGTTTGTTTATGCACTTAAGCTTGATTTTGAGTGGAGTAACACTGTTGCAGCTGCTATGGAACATTTTGATTACGAATATGAATATGGCTCACGTCCAGATATGGAATGGGAGGTCTATCAAAAACTCCTATTTCCAACAATCAGGGAATGGCAAATTATAGCTAATCATCATGCATGTGATAATCTCAAAGAACAAGGGGACAACCTTCATTTAGAAAGAGCAATAGAACATAAAGTCTATTTTAAAAATGATGAAAATCGTCAAGAGTTTATAAAACTTATTGAAGCTGAAGGATTCCGCAATCAAAAAGAGATGGAAGTTCCATTTAATGGTGAAACGATGTATGGTGTACAGTTTTATCGTAAAGATGTACCATTTTATTATGATATAGATGCATTGACTATGAAGATTATAGATATGAGTGATAGTTGTGATGGTTCGTATGATGGATGGGAATGTTCTTTAGTTAAGATATAGGGTTATAAAAGAATAATTCCTAAAATTGTATCATAAATTAAGAGCTTTATCCAATCTTCCCTAAAAGTAAATTGAGAGTTGAGAGATAGTTAAGCTCCAGTTTCGAATTGGCATAGTCCATTTTTTCTGAGCATTTTGAATACCCATAAACAGTAGTTTAAGTAAGCTGTTATCGTTAGGAAAAGCACCTTTGGTTTTAGTTGTCAAACGAATCCTAAAATTTTGCACTAAAAAGTAAAAAAAAGTTACAATTTGAAACTTAAACCACCTCTTTGTTTTGCCCTGTTTTATTTGAAGATTTTGATCCAAACTTATATAAATC